>NZ_CP081136.1:0-21696 GCF_020809405.1 Terrisporobacter hibernicus | reverse complement strand
ACAGGTGGAATAATAGTAACTCAACCTTTTGAAGATTTAAAAGGTGAAAAAATGGGACTTTTAGTTTGTGCTTGTGGTGGTAACGAAGAAAGAATGCAAGATTTAGCTAAAAAAATGAATGCTGAAGTTGTTTGTGTTCAAAAATGTAAGCAAGCAGCAGATGTTAAAGGTAACTTAAAATGTGAAAACCCAGGAAACTGTCCAGGACAAGCATTAAAAGTTATGAACATCAAAAAAGCTGGAGCTAAACATATACTTATAGGAAACTGTACAGACTGTTCAAATACAGTTATGGGATCTGCTCCAAAGATGAATATAGAAGTTCATCACCAAACAGATACTGTATTAAAAACAGTAGGAAAAGATGTAATAAGATATATGACTGCTTCTAAAACAGTTCCTCAACTTGGAGAGGAAGTAGTAGAAGAAGTTAAAACTCAATCAGTAGAGCAACCAAAAGCAGAAACTGTAGAAACAGTTGAAACTAACTTTGCATCATTTACTGATGAAGGTGGACTTGTTATAAACCTTAAAGAAGGAAAAGACATCCGCGTAGAGTTTGTTATAGATTAATTTTCTCAAAAAAGGGAAAGCTTTATAGAGAGTATAAAAATACTACTATAAATAATTAAATGTTAACAAAGAAAGAAATTTCTTTGATATAAATTAGTATTTCGTGTTCAAATTATAAAAATAAAATGATTTATTATATAAGGGGGAAAACTTATGTCAATAACTGCTGAAACTGCTAAGCAACATGCAAATGACCCTGCGGTACTTTGCTGTAGAGCAGAAGAAGGATTAGTTATAGGACCTGCTAACTTAGAAGATCCTGCTATATTCGATGAATTAGTAGATTCTGGACTTTTAAAATTAGATGGTTGCTTAACTATAGGCCAAATATTAGGTGCAAAATTAACTAAAACTTGTGATTCTTTAACTCCAATAACTGCTGATGTTATAGATGCTATAGTTGAAACTAAAGAAGAAGAAACTGTAGTAGAAGAAGTTAAAGAAGAAGTAAAACCAGCACCAGTTGCTACTCAAGTACAAGGTGGAAGATTAAAAATCCACATAGGTGAAGGAAAAGACATTAATATAGAAATACCAGTTGGTGGATTCGCTTCTCAAGGTGGAGCTCAAGTAGTTCCAGTTGGTGAAAATGCTTCTGTTGCATCTGCAGCTAAAGAAGTAGAAAAAGAAGCTAAAGTAGTTAGAAGCTTAACTAGAAACCACTACAAAATAACTGAAGTTAAAAGAGGACCTGAAACTAAAATAGAAGGTACTGTTTTATACATCAGAGAAGGTATAGAAGAAGAAGCTGTAGCTAGCCAAAAGTTAGTAAATAGCTTAAAAATAGATATAATAACTCCAGACAGATATAACACTTACTCTGAGACTATAATGGATGTTCAACCAATAGCTACTAAAGATGGTGAAGATGAATTAGGTCTTGGAACTACTAGAGTAGTAGATGGTGTTGTAATGATGGTAACTGGTACTGATGCAAATGGTGTTCAAATAGGAGAATTCGGTTCATCTGAAGGTATCTTAGAAGAAAATATCATGTGGGGAAGACCAGGTTGTCCTGAAAAAGGTGAAATATTCATCAAAACAGAAGTTATAATCAAAGAAGGAACTAACATGGAAAGACCAGGACCTCTTGCTGCTCATTCTGCTACTGACTTTATAACTCAAGAAATAAGAGAAGCTCTTAAAAAACTTGATGATGAATTAATAGTAGATAGCGAAACTTTTGAGCAAGTAAGAAGACCAGGAAAGAAAAAAGTTGTTATAGTAAAAGAAATAATGGGTCAAGGTGCAATGCATGATAACTTAATATTACCAATGGAACCAGTTGGAATATTAGGAGCTAAACCGAACGTTGACTTAGGAAACGTACCAGTTATGGTATCTCCACTTGAAGTATTAGATGGTTGTATACATGCATTAACTTGTATAGGACCTGCTTCAAAAGAAATGTCTAGACATTACTGGAGAGAGCCATTAGTACTTGAAGCTTTACATGATGAAGAAGTAGATTTATGTGGTGTTATATTTGTTGGATCTCCTCAAATAAACTCTGAGAAATTCTACGTATCAAGAAGAGTTGGTATGATGGCTGAAGCTTTAGATGTTGATGGTGCTTTCGTTACTACTGAAGGATTCGGAAACAACCATATAGACTTCGCTTCTCACATAGAGCAAATAGGTATGAGAGGAATACCAGTAGTTGGTATGTCATTCTGTGCTGTTCAAGGTGCTCTAGTTGTTGGTAACAAGTATATGACTAATATGGTTGATAACAATAAATCAGAAGCTGGTATAGAAAACGAAGTATTAGGATGCAACACTTTATGCCATGAAGATGCTATAAGAGCCCTTTCTGCATTAAAAACTGAAATGGGTGGAGAAACAATAGCTAAACCAGAAAAGAAATGGAATCCAAACGTAAAAGATACTAACATAGAGTTAATATCTAATGTTACTGGAAAACCAGTTGCGTTAGTTGAAAACGAAACTTCTCTTCCAATGAGTGACAAGCGTAAGGCAAAATATAGCTAGAAAGAACTGACGTATAATGAATAATGATAAACTAAAATACGGTGATAAAATTCTTTATATGGAAGGTGTTATTGTAGAAATCCACGATGGTTGCGTTGCAGTTGATCTAAAAGGACGTCTAGGATACTTAAAAGTTCCAATGAGAATGCTTATTTCCGATTATGAAATCAAAATTGGTCAAGAAGTAGGCTTTAATATGAGCTTTGTTGAGCAATTAGGTGATGAGGTTAATGAAAAATATATTTCAAACCTTATGACTAGAAACAAAAAAATCGACGAAATGTCTAATAAATAGATTTACTCAAAAATTGTATATTTAAAAATACGAATTTGAGTAGTAAATTAACTCAGGCTCATTTACACTACGATTTGTAAATTGAGTAAATTAAAAGGGGGAAAAAAGATGAGTTTAACAGTAGTTAAAGGAATGCAATCTGAAATATTCGTTCCAATAACACCACCATCAGTATGGGCTCCTGTAACTAAGCCTTTAAAAGAGATGAAAATAGCTCTTGCTACTGCAGCTGGTGTTCATCACAAAGATGACAAGCGTTTCAATTTAGCTGGTGATTTCTCTTTCAGAGAAGTTAGAGACAATATGTTATCAAAAGATCTTATGGTATCTCACGGAGGATACGATAATGGAGACGTTAATAAAGATATAAACTGTATGTTCCCAATAGATAGATTACACGAACTTGCAGCTGAAGGATTTATAGGTGGAGTTGCACCAGTACACATAGGATTCATGGGTGGTGGTGGAAACCAACAAAAATTCAAAGAAGAAACAGGTCCAGAAATAGCTAGAATCTTAAAAGAAGAAGGCGTAGATGGCGTTCTTCTTACAGCTGGCTGAGGAACTTGCCACCGCTCTGCAGTTTTAGTGCAGAGAGCGATTGAAGAAGCTGGTATACCAACAGTTATAATAGCAGCTCTTCCACCAGTAGTTAGACAAACAGGAACTCCAAGAGCAGTTGCTCCACTTGTTCCAATGGGTGCTAACGCTGGAGAACCAAACAACAGAGAAATGCAATACAACATAGTTAAAGATACTTTAGTTCAATTACACGAAATACAAACTCCTGGTAAGATAGTTTCACTACCTTACGAGTATGTAGCTAAAGTTTAATACTTGCATATATGTTAAAAAGGCTGATAGGATTTATTCCTATCAGTTTTTTTATTGAAAAAATGTAATTTTACATGGTAATTATAATATTTTAATCTGAATAATATTTATATTAGAGCTTGGAAATTTTATTTAATATATTAAAAAATATTGCGAATTGATTCGGAAGTGTTTATGTTATAATATTTTACATTATAAAATATTATAACGTAAATATTGGGGTATAAAAGCATCTTAGGTTTTCATAATAAAAGATTTTATGCCCTCTAAAAAGGAGGTTGTTTAATGCAATATACAAATACGGTACAACAAATTCCTCAAAAAATGCAAAGCAATGCACAGTTAGGTGGTGGTCTTAATGGAAAAAAAGATGCTTTTAAAGATGCAGTAGATGAAATAAGATCATTAAATTGCTTAATATCAATTATGCAAAATTATAATATAAATTTTAAAAAAGATAATAGTGGATATTACACAAACTGTGTATTTCACAATGATAAAACGCCAAGTTTGAGACTGAGTGACAAAGGAAATAGAGCTATTTATCATTGTTTTGGATGTGGGGAACAAGGAGATATTATAAACTTTATTTGTAAGATGGAAAACGTAGATAATATAACAGCCTTAAGAAAAGCTTATGACATCTTAGGTAGAGATTTGAAGTACAATACTATCAGCGATAATAAAGTAGAAAATTTTAAAAATTTTATAAAAACAAATCATTCAACAATAATAAGAAACAAAGAAACGTATAATTTGGAAGATATTTATATTTACTTTGATGAAGATAAAAAGCCTTTATATTGCAAAATAAAATATAAAAACTTACTTGGGAAAAAGCATTTTATAACAAAGTCCTTAATAGAAATGGATATAGGCTATAAATATGGAGATCATAAAGGTTTTGATCAATGCAAAAAAGTCCTTTATAATTTGGTAGAAATAAAAAAAGCCATATCAAAGGATGACTGGATATTTTTTGTTGAAGGTGAAAAAGACGTGGAAACTTTAAGAAAAATAAATTTTACCGCAACAACTATTTACACAAAAAAATGGCAAAATTTTTATGATGAAGATTTAAAAAATGCTAAAGTAATATTTATAGGAGACAGCGGAAGATCAGGGCAAGAGTTTAAAAACTTTATAATAGAAAAATTAAAAAAGTGCTGTAAAGGACTAAAAATAATTGATTTACCAGGCATTGAAAAAATAGGTGATGGTAAAAACAAAGATGTTACAGATTGGTTAGAATCTGGTAAAACGTCCAAGGAACTTTTACAAATAGTGAAAAAATCTTTAAATATATTAGATAAAAATACTCTACAACAAGATGAAGATGGAATATATAAAATAGAAAATGAAGAAGTAAAAGAAAGCAGACGTTATATAACAAACTTTCAAATAATAGATGTTACATTATATAGAAATGAAGACAATAATAATAAAATTATAAAGCTTAATCTTAAATCAAATCATAGACAGTCAATCATTGAAGCAGATGCCGCATCATGTTTTTCTGATGTAAAAATTTTTAGAAGATACTTAGGGATTGATTATATTTTTTATGGAGAAATACAAGACTTAACAAAACTTCATCAATGGATTATAAATTACTTCATTAAAGAAGATGTGTCTATATTCACAAAAACTGGAATAAGAAAAATAAATGATGAGTATGTTCTTGTTACAAACAAAGGCATATTAAAAGCCAATGGAGATTTCGATGCTACAAGAAAAGCAATAAACACAATTCATAATATTGATTTTGCTAACCTTGATATATTAAATAAATATGAAGCAGAAGTATTAAGTAAACACTTGTTTAATTTTAATTCAAAGGAAAATATCTATAATACTTTAGGACTTGGAGCTGCAAATATGTTAAATACTTTTGCGAGAGATTCTTTTATGGACAATTTACCAATACTTCAAAATTTGGGAGAAAGTAAAAGTGGTAAAAGTAAAGTTCTTAAAATCTTAATGCTATTATTTAATGATACAAATGTGGGAATGAGTTTATCTGTATCAACAGACTTTGAACTGCTTAAATCCTTTGATGAAACCTACTTACCTGTATTTTTAGATGATGTGAACATTTCAAAAGTGAGTTATTGTAAACTGAACTTCTTATCTAATCATATACGTGCCATTACTCAAGGATATGAAAATACCAAAGTCACTGAAAATTTAGATTTGCAAAAATTTGCATATAATGCATCTTTGATAATTTCGGGGGACGAAGAAATTCAAGAAACTGCTGTAAAAAGTAGATCAAATATAGTGTGGTACGCCACAAGTGATTTTACTAGAGAAAGTAAAGAATCTGTGGAGTTTTTATGTAATAGTGAAGAGGGCCAAAAACTACTAAGGAGATTTTCAAAGAGTTTATACTTGAGAGTTTTAAATTATTATATTAATGGAGCCTTTGATAATGAATATTTAGTAACAAGATTTAAATATGACTTTGATGAAAGACTATCTTTAAATAATTCAAGGGAAATAAATACAGCCACATATACAATGATGGGTCTAGAACTTATATATAATACCTTTGAGTCTTTGGGTGTTGAGATGAATAAGATAATCAACTTGGTAGAAGCATCTGACATAATAATTAATAATTTAAAATTTAATGTATTGGAAGAAAATCAAAATAGATTTAAGAGTGGCTACGAAAAGATACTTGAAGATATTAATAATTTAATTTACATACCAGATAGAAAAGTAAGATTAGAAGAAAATGTTCATTATAAGATTTTATCCAATAATATTCATATAGCCTTTGATTTTAAGACTATTTATGATAAATTAAACAACTACTATAAACAATATAAAAATGAGGATGAAAAACTTTTAAATTACAATACTTTCATTAAAATGATAAGTAGGTCAGCATACATTGCAGACCGAGATCCGAAAGAACATTATAAGGCAGTGAAAATAAAAGTTTTAGTAGAAGATAAAAATGGATTTTTAGATTATATTACAAAGAATAAAATGATGTTTATTTTAAAAATAAATGAGGTTAAAAAACTTGAAATGGATAATATATTTCCAATTGATTATAATGAAAATGAATCATAAGAAATAAAAGTAGAAAAGTTATAATTTGAATATAAGTAACGTAGTTTTAAATTAAATATTTATATAATAAAATTTGTTGAAATAAAGGTTTTTTTACTTATTTATTGAATTTATATATAAGTTGTTCAATAAGGAGGAGTAGAAAATGAAATGTATAATTAGTTTTAAAGAACTTTATGGCAAGGAACTAGAAAAGTATGAAGTTGAAGGAAAACACTCTGGTGACGTATTACAAGTAATGGAAAATAAACTTTGTAGTGAAATTGCACCATATAATACTTATTCATTAAAAAACTGCAAAAATATTGACAAGAAGGCTAGCAAGAAAACACTTCATTTTAAGGACAATGAGGGTAATACATTAAGTTATGTTATGGAAATCTTAGATGCACAATATTTGAGAAAAAATATACAAATATAAAAATTAAATGAAATATAGAAGATTGCTTTAAAGAGCAGTCTTTTTTATTTCATTTGATTTTTATATTTAAGTTCATAATCTAAAAATTAAATGTAGACAATGTCAAAAACGAATAAAAATATAAAAAATACTATCTATTATTATTTATATGTGATATAATGATATTTGTAGCAATACACAAATAAATTAAAAGACCTAGAAATAGGTTTATAGGAGTATTTTTTAATGAATAATGGAATAGTAAAATGGTTTAACAATGAAAAAGGATTTGGTTTTATATCAGTAGAAGGTGGAGAAGATGTATTTGTACATTTTTCAGCTATACAAACTGATGGGTTTAAATCATTAGAAGAAGGTCAAAGAGTAAACTTTAATATAGTTAAAGGTGCTAGAGGTCCTCAAGCAGAAAACGTAACTGTATTATAATATATATATGTATCGTGGAAAAAGACACAAATTGTGTCTTTTTTTTGTTGTATTAAATAAGTAAATAATCATATGAAAAGTGTCATAACTTATACATATTGACACCCTTATTTTAGATGAGTTATATTAATGTATAAAAGTGTATCAAAATATAGTGTCAAAAGTTGGCTGTATTTTGAGCAGTAAAGTAGAAAGGGGAATAAATGATATACGGATATTGTAGAGTTAGCTCAAGAAGTCAGTTAGATAATAACTCTTTGGAGTTACAAGAAAGGGAAATTACACAGAGGTATGAAGGTGCAGTTATTTATAAAGAACAAATTAGTGGAATCAAATCTCACAGGCCAGTCTTTAATGAAATAATAGGGAAACTAAAAAAAGGAGATACTTTAGTTACTACAAGGTTGGATAGATTATGTAGAAGTACAAAAGAAGGATTAGAGGTTATTAAGAATTTACAAGAAAAAGAAATTAATATACATATATTGAATATGGGACTTATAGAAAATTCCCCCATGGGTGATTTAATAATCACATGCATACTTGCATTTTCTCAGTTTGAAAGATCTATGATTGTTGAGAGAACTTCGGCAGGCAAAGAATTAGCTAAAATAAATGATGATTACAGAGAAGGTAGACCAAAAAAGTTTACTAAAAAACAAATTTCACATGCTTTAAAACTATTAGAAAAACATTCATACAAAGAAGTAGGACTTATGACAGGTATATCAAAGAGCACTTTAATTAGGGCTAAAAGACAGTGTGCAAGCGTTGAAAAATAGATGATATAGTCAACCAATTGTATAACCGTTTGTAAAACAAATTGTTCAACAAACGGTTATACAATTGGTTTAATAAATTATAGGAATTTTAAACATGAGTTATTTTTATAGGAGTAGGACACAAAGTCCTACTTTATTTTCTTTTTTCTGCCTCTTGTCTCAACTTTTTTTTCTACTTTTCTTTTTTTACTATTCACTTCATATTCTTTTGCTTTTTCATTTATATTAAAATCATGTGGTAAATTTACTTTTGTAGTTTTTAAAGGTTCTTTTATTATACTCATAAGAACTTTATTTACTGTAGTATTTTTCTCAAAAGCTATTGCCTTTAATAAATCTAAATCTTCCTTCTCAAAGTAAACGCTCATAGGAACCTTTTTATTAGTTGTGACTTCCTTTTCTATTTGCAATAAATTTAAATCATCTTTTTCAAAAGTATTTTTAACTATATTATTTACCTTAGATTTGTAGTCTTTTTTTGTTAAAACTAATTCTTCTTTTTTATCATCTTTTAAAAATTTATCTAGTCCCACTATAACACATCCCTTTCTTTTAATTCATTAATAACTTCTTTAAATTCTTCTCTAACTTTATGAGATTTTTTTATTTTTCTGCAATAATCATCAATGTCTAATTTAGAAAGAATTGCATTTTTTATTACTGTTGTATCGGATATTTTTGCATTGATTAAGTCTTTTTTTATATGCTCAAATTCATTTAATTTTTCCAAAAATATATCGCCAGTAGATAGTTTTCGTGAAGTATAAGAGTTTATAACTACAGCCCTTTTTGCCATATTTTCCATTTCCATATCTGCTAGATCTTGATTGTACTTTAAGTAAAATAACTCACATCCTCTAATGCTTGCTATATCTTGATAAGCAATAGGAGTTATTATTGAATCAGAACAAAGCATAAAGTTTCTTGCAATCAAATCATATGATGGTGATAAGTCTACAAATATGTAGTCATAGTGACTCAAAGCATTCACGTTGGACTTGAACCATCTCCACACTGATTTTTCGCGATTTGTTTTTGTAGTTAAATATTCACTAAGTACAGACAATGATAAATCTGAAGGGATTATATCTATATTTTTGTATTTTTCGCAAGGTGATTTTATTATTAATTCTTCTGCGCTTAAATTATCAGCTAATCCGTCAAACATAGTTTTATCGCTATGTGAAACCTTGTACAGAAACTGAGTCAAGTTAGCTTGTGTATCTGCATCTATAATTAAAACACGAGACCCTTCTTTACTAAGAGCTATAGCGCTTAGTATTGTTAGCGTGGTTTTTCCTACTCCACCTTTTACATTGAAAAAACTTACTATTTTCACTTTCTCATCTCCTTTTGTGAAAATAACCAATTGTATAACAATTTGTTTTACTATTGGTTAAGTTATGTGATAAATAATTATTTTTATATACAAACAATTGATTATACAATTGGTGATACAATTTGAAAAACCATTGGTTAAACAATTTGTAGAACAATTGGTTGGGTTAATTATTAAAACTATTAAAAAATATACGAAATTTATTCTTCATATAAAATTATATTATGTAACTAAATTTTTTTCAACAAAAAGCGAATATAATCGGAATAATGTTAAATACTGATTTGTAAAAAAAATATTTATATACTAAACAAATGTTGAAATTTTAAGGAAATTCTTGAGAAAAATATATTATTTGAAATGAAAAAGTATTTTTTTCTTGTATTATGAAAAAAAACGTAGTAGAATAAGTTTAGAAAAATTAAATAAAAAAAGTCTTAAATCCACAGTATATATAAAACGTTGGTAGCATCTTATATATATTAAACCTTAAAACTGTTGGTAGCAGTCTTAAAGAGTTAGTAAATTTAAAACTTCTGTTTACTAAAATATAATCTTATTAGATTATATAAAATTTTACTCAATCTGTAAAGGGAGAAGTTTTAAAAAAGTGTACATAATATAAAAATTTTATACACATTAACAACTAATGAACTTAAAGCCTGTTTTTCAACAATTGAAGAACAGGCTTTTTTTAATGCTAAAAAAATAAATATTTATGGAAAAGAGGGAATGCCTGAAACCTCTTAAAAAAGTAGATAGGTTAGTTGAGCCGTTGCAAAAAATCAACAACTTAGAGGAGGCTGTTTCCCTTGTTGTGCCAAAGATCCTAAGTGATAGGAGTTGACATCCAATAAAAAGGTCAGGTGGCAACCATATAATTTGCAGTGATGCAAATTAGGTCGTGTAATTACTGAGAGGTACAATGCTTTCAGTTGTTGGGTATGGATACAATAATAATAAAATTACATCCGAAAGGTAGTCTAACAAGGGATATGCTGAGGGCTCTAGAACTGAAAAAGGGGCTAATATATGACTAGACTCTATAGTATTAAGTCAGAAAATCTGATTTTATACTATAGGGTCAATCTATGTCATCGGGATAGACATCCCCTAAGGCTAATATAGCAGAATAGGTTATTCAAACAAATTATATAAATATATTATATATAATTTAAGTATTACAGTAATGAAATTACTAAAACTATAAATAAGGTGTGCAAAGATTAAGTTTTGTTATAAAATATTTCTATAAGTAACTTTGTAGAAATTAGTAGATTTGTATACAAACTTAATAATTATAGAAGAGGGAAAAAATATGATGACTGAAGATATAAAATTAACACATATGACAAAAACCGCTGGCTGAGCGGCTAAAATAGGTCCTGGGACCCTTGCTCAAGTTTTGGGCAATTTACCAAAGTTTCATGATGAAAACTTATTAGTAGGTGTGGAAACTAGTGATGATGCAGCGATTTATAAAGTAAGTGATGATCTTGCTTTGATTCAAACATTAGACTTTTTTACTCCAATTGTTGACGATCCATATTTATTTGGACAAATAGCAGCAGCCAATTCTTTGAGTGATGTTTATGCTATGGGAGGAGAGCCTAAAACTGCTTTGAATATCGTTGGATTTCCTAACTGTTTAGACCCCAAAATACTTGGGAGAATTTTAGAAGGAGGAGCGTCGAAGGTAATGGAGTCTGGTGCAATACTTGCTGGGGGACACTCTATTCAAGATGATGAACCTAAATATGGACTTAGCGTGACAGGTTTTGTGAATCCACAAAAAATATTTAAAAACTATGGATCAAAGCCAGGAGATGTAATAATTCTTACAAAACAAATAGGAAGTGGTCTTATAAATACTGCAATAAAAGCAGAGATGGCTGAACAGTCTCAAATAGATGAGGTTGTAACTGTAATGACTTCTCTTAATAAAAAAGCCAAAGAAGTTATAGAAAATTACAACATAAGTGCTTGTACAGATATAACAGGATTTGGTCTTGCTGGACATGCGATGGAAATGGCATCTAGCTCTAAAGTAACTTTTGAAATAGATGTGCAAAAAGTACCATATATTGATGGTGCTATAGAGTTTGCTAAAATGGGGCTAGTCCCTGCTGGAACATATAACAATAAAGACTATATTTCAAATGATGTAAATAGTGAAAATATTGAAGAATGCTTTATAGATGTATTATATGATCCACAAACTTCTGGAGGTCTTTTGATTACCTTACCAGAAAGTGAAGTTGAAAATATTATGAAAGATTTTGAAGATAAAAATATGGATACGAAAATTGCCATTATAGGAAAAGTAATAGAAAAACAAGAAAAAAGTATTAATTTAGTTAAAAATATTTAGTAGTTAAAACTTATATTACTAAAAGAAATTTCGAGTAAAAAAAGGGGAAAGGTCTTGAACAAGATATGAATAAAAATATGTTATTTAGAAATATACCTAAAGTTGACGTACTATTAGAAAAAACTGAAATTATAAATCTAATAGAAAAGTATCACAGAGATGTGGTTGTAGATGCTATTAGGGAAGAAATAGATAAACTTAGAAATTTCATAAAAGAAAATGATGATATGTCTTTGATTGAAGAAAAGATAAATTGTTTAGTAGAAAATATTGCTTTGAATGTGAAAAAAGTTTACTCATATAATTTGAGAAAGGTTATAAATGGAACTGGAACTATACTTCATACAAACTTAGGTAGAGCTATAATTTCAAAAAAACATGCTGATTATCTTAGTGAAGTTGTGACAAGCTATTCTAATTTGGAGTACAACTTGGAGGAAGGTAAAAGAGGAGAACGTTACTCTCATTTTGAAAAATTAATTTGTAAAATAACTGGTGCAGAATGCGCTATGGCAGTAAATAATAATGCAGCGGCTGTAATGCTTGTTTTATCATCTATGGCAGAAAATAAGGAAGTTGTAGTTTCTAGAGGTGAACTTGTGGAGGTTGGAGGGAAATTTAGAATTCCAGATGTAATGAAAACCTCCAAAGCAGAGCTAGTGGAAATAGGAACAACAAATAAAACTCATTTGGAGGACTATGAAGATGCTATTACTGAAAATACAGGAGCATTCTTAAAAGTTCATACAAGTAATTTTAAAATACTAGGATTTACTGAAAGTGTGTCGATAGATGAACTTTGTAAGTTAGGAAAAGAAAAAGACATACCAGTTATAGAAGATATAGGAAGTGGAGTTTTAGTTGATCTTAGTAAGTATGGTTTAGAATACGAGCCTACTGTACAAGATTCCATAAAAGCAGGTGTAGATATAGTTTCTTTCTCAGGAGACAAGCTCCTAGGAGGCCCTCAGGCTGGAATTATCGTCGGAAAGAAGAAATATATCGATAAGATGAAAAAAAATCCTCTTACGAGGGCATTTAGGATAGATAAGTTTACTGCAACAATACTTGAAATGATATTTCACGAGTATTTAAACGAAGAAGAGGCTATAAAAAACATACCAGCCCTTTCACTTATAACTAAAGATATAAAAGAAATAGAAGAAAATGCAAATAAATTATATAGAAAATTAAATGATATAAAAGATGTAGCACATGTGGAAATAAAAGACACTCTGTCTCAAATAGGAGGAGGGTCTTTACCAGCAGAAAGAATTAAAAGTAAATGTGTAACAATAATTCCTAAAAATATATCAACTGCATCATTGGAAGAAAAACTAAGATTTGGAGAAAATCCAGTTGTAGGGAGAATAAGTGAAGACAAGCTGATATTAGATATGAGAACAGTATTAGAAGATGATATAGAGATATTATCACAAAAGATTATTGATGTTTTAAAGTAACAAATCGTCAAACCAATTGTATAACAATTTGTTATACAATTGGTTTGACGTATAAGTAAATTATAAGGGTTAACTGAAATCATTTTTAAATTAAATATGATAATAAAAATTAATAACTACTTTTGAGTAAAAATAGCAAAAGGGGAGCAAAAATGAAAAATATTATAATCGGAACAGCAGGGCATATAGACCATGGGAAAACTGCTTTAATTAGAGCCTTAACAGGCAAAGAGACAGACAGGTGGGAAGAAGAAAAAAGAAGAGGAATTACCATAGATCTTGGATTTACCAATTTCGATTTACCAAGTGGAGATAGAGCAGGAATAATAGATGTTCCAGGACATGAGAAGTTTGTAAATAATATGCTTGCAGGAGTTATAGGAATGGATCTTGTTATGCTTGTTGTTGCAGCAGATGAAGGAATGATGCCACAAACTCGTGAGCACGTGGACATTATGAGCCAGCTTGGTGTTGAAAAGAGTATAGTAGTTTTAAATAAATGTGACTTAGTTGATGATGAGTGGAAAGAGTTAGTAAAGGAAGAAATTAAAGAAGAATTAATAGGTTCAGTATTTGAAAATGCCAATATGATAGAAGTATCATCTGTAACTGGAGAAGGCATAGATAATTTAATACAAGAAATTGTTCATATGACAAAGGATGAAGTAACTGAAAAAGATATAAATACCATACCTCGTCTTCCAATTGACAGAAGTTTTAGCATATCAGGTTTTGGAACTATAGTAACAGGAACTTTAATTTCTGGAAGTATAAAAAAAGACGATGAATTAGAAATTTATCCAACTGGCCAAAAAGCTAAAATACGAAGTATCCAAGTCCATGGAAAAGATGTGAAAGAATGTTTTGCAGGACAAAGAAGTGCTATAAATATTTCTAACCTTAAAAAAGATGAAATAAAAAGAGGATACGTATTAGCGCCGCCAAACTCTATGGAAGATACAATGATGCTGGATGTAAAATTAAATGTGCTAAATTCCAGTGAAAGAATTTTATCAAATAGATGCAGACTTCATTTATTTACGGGAACTTCAGAAGTTTTATGTAGAGCTGTATTACTAGATGTGCAAGAGGCCGCACCAGGTGACTCTTGTTATGCTCAACTTAGATTGGAAGAAAAAATAGCCGTAAGAAGAGGAGATAAATTTATAGTTCGTTTCTATTCACCTTTAGAAACCGTAGGAGGAGGAGTTATACTAGATGCTAATCCTACGAAGAAAACACCTTTTAACAATGCACAGCTAGAAGAAATAAAAAGAAAAGAAGAAGGATCTCATAGTGATATAGTTGAGTTATTAGTTAAAAAACACCCAGAAATGATAACTATAAAAGAAATAGGAAAGTTAACAGGGCTTTCTATAGAAGAAGTAAATGAATGCATAGATGAATTAAAAGAAGAAAATTTAGTTTTAACTTATGAAATGAAAAAAGATATCTACGTATATCATAGTAGCGAAGAAATGAGATTAAAAAGAGAGACAATGGAATTTGTGAAAAGTTTCCACAATGAAAACCCATATAAATTTGGTGTTGGAAAATCTCTTCTTAAAACAAAGTTATATTCTAAGATAAAACAAAATGTTTTCGATCAAATTATTTATAAATTTATTTTAGAAAATGAAATAAAAAAATATAAAGAATACTTAAGTTTAAATAACTTTGAAATAAATAAAGATAAAACGTTCCAAAATGTTGAGAAAATATTAGTAAATACTTATAAAAAAGCAGAGTTTGATTTTGTAAGACTTAATGAAATAAACTTTAATACAGATGAAAGCATAGTAAGAGATGTATTAAATATTTTAATAGATGAGGAAAAAATAGTGAAAATAAACGAAGAAATGTTTACACTAAAATCTCTTATGGATAAAGCAGAGATAATAGTTCGTGAAAAATTAGAACAAGATAATTTAATTACTATTTCACAACTTAGAGATGCCCTAAATACATCTAGAAAAAGTGCCAAGCCAATGCTTGAATACTTTGATAATATGAAGATTACAAGAAAAAATGGCTCAGAAAGTGAAAGGGTGGCATATTAAGATGAATTTAAAACAATTAGAATCATTTACATTGATAATAGAAAGTAGAAGTTTTTCTCAGGCTGCGAAAAAATTATTTTTAACACAGCCTACCATATCTTCTCATATCTCCTTATTGGAGAAAGAATTAAATACTCAACTTCTTATAAGAACTACGAAGGATGTGCATCCAACAGAAGATGGGAAAAAGCTATATGTTTATGCAAAGCAAATATTAAATGTTCAAAATACGATTTTTCAAGAATTTAATGTAAAAAGCGAAGGAAGTAACTTGTTAACCCTAGGGGCATCGACTATTCCAGAACAATATATACTTCCAGAAGTTTTACCAAAATATATAAGAAAAAATAAAAGTGAGTTAAAAATACTTCAAGGAGATTCCAGTGAAGTTATAAATCAAATAATAAATAAAGAAGTGGAAGTAGGACTTGTTGGGACAGAGATGGAAAACTCATCTTTAATATTTGAACCATTTTACAAAGATAAATTAGTTATTATAACACCTGTAAATGACAAGTATATGAAAATGAAAGAAGAAGGTTTTCATGTAAGTGACTTATTAAAAGAACCAATAATAATGAGAGAAGAAGGATCTGGAACAAGAAAAGAAATAAGAGAATTTTTGAAAGCTCATAACTTTGATATAAACAACTTAAATGTAATAGCGACACTAAACTCTATAGAAGCAATAAAAAAATCTGTACAAAACAACATGGGTATTTCCATAGTATCTAATTTATCTCTAGAAGATTTTGCAACAGATAACAAAGTTTTAGTGTTTGAGTTTGAAGAAATGGATATGTATAGAAACTTATATATTGTAAGAAATAAAGAAATGTACATGTCAAAATGTGCACTTAAATTTATTAAATTTATAAGAGAATTTTTTAACTAGAAAAAGGTGATGAAAATGATATATTTAGATAATGCAGCTACAACTATGAAAAAACCACAGTGCGTTATAGATGCAGTAGTAAATGCTATGACACATATGGGAAATGCAGGTCGTGGAGCAAATGAAGCCTCACTAGATGCATCTAGAATAATTTATGATACAAGAGAAAAAATTTCGGATTTAGTTAATTTAAAAAATCCATCAAGAGTTGCCTTTACATGTAACTCAACAGAAAGTTTAAACACTGCAATAAAAGGTATATTAACAAATAAAGATCATGCAATAACAACATCTTTAGAACACAACTCAGTACTTCGTCCATTATATGAATTAGAAGAAAAAGGAATGGAACTTTCTGTTGTACAATGTGATGAAAATGGAAATATAAACTATGATGATTTTGAAAAATTAATAAAAGAAAATACAAAAGCTATAGTTTGTACTCATGCGTCAAATCTAGTAGGAAATGTGCTGGATGTGAAAAAAATAGGGCAAATAGCTAAAAAGCATAACTTAGTATTTATAGTAGATGCATCACAAAGTGCAGGAGTTTTTCCTATAGATATGCAAGATATGAATATAGATATTCTTTGTTTCACAGGTCATAAGGGGCTACTTGGACCTCAAGGAACAGGAGGACTTTGTGTAAGAGAAGGAATAAATGTTAGACCTCTAAAAGTTGGTGGAAGTGGAGTGAATACTTTTTCAAAAACTCAACCAGAAGCCATGCCAACTATACTAGAAGCCGGAACTCTAAATGGACATGCCATAGCTGGACTAAATGCAGCGCTTGACTATTTAAAAGAAGAAGGAATCGAAAATATTCAAAAAAGAGAAGAAGAATTAATGTTTAGATTTTATAACGGAATAAAAGACATAAAAGACATTAAAATCTATGGAAACTTTGAAAATAAAAGAGCAGCCATAGTTGCTTTTAATATAGGAGATATAGACTCAGCAGCATTTTCTGATGAACTAAGCTTATATCATGATATTTCTACAAGACCAGGAGCACACTGCGCACCACTTATGCATAAAGCAATGAATACAGTAGAGCAAGGTGCCGTAAGATTTTCTTTTTCACACTATAACACAGAAGAAGAAATAGATACTGCCATAAATGCAGTTAAAGAAATAGCATCAAGTTATTAAAATTTGCTTTGTTTAAACTTTTTCAAGAGAAGGGAAATAAAATGAGAGAAAAACAATTAAGACTAATAGTAACTTTCAATACAACAACAGGAGCAATGGCAATGGAAAAAGCCTGCAAAAGTGAAAACGTACCGGGAAGATTAATCCCAGTGCCAAGACAAATATCTGCAGGATGTGGCCTTTCATGGCTTTGTAACAAAGAAGACAAAGAAAAAGTAGAAAGTCTTATAAATAATAATAATTTAGATTTTCAAAATATACACGAAATAGTGATGTAGACAAATAGCGATAATTTGTTTCTTTATGAAATGAATTATTGCTATTTTTAGTTAATAAAATAAAATATTGTCACAAAAGAAAAAAGGATATATAATAGACTCATATAAAAAATTGCATAAAAAAAGATTACAAGTTTCCATAAGGTTGACAGACCTTAGAGGGAATTAGTACCAACTGCGCCAACAGTTAGTGTTACAAGTAACCTTTTAACTATGAATCCTTACAAAGTATTTTTTAGACAAGTTAATACTTTATAAGCAAAACATAGTTATTATTAAATTTATACTAATTATTATAACTAGTTTTACTAGTTTAGACAAGAGGATAAATTTAATAATTTAAAGATTATGAACAATACGACCTATCCAAGTAGTTGGATAGGTCTTTTTTAATGCAAAAAATTGAATATAAGATAGGTTTTATAAGGAAGCGTGTTTGACCTGGATAACTAACCGAATGGCCCGACCGGGTACAGGGGATGTCGACGAAACACTGAGGTGAAAATCCTCACAGCATATAAAAATATACCAGTACAGTATTTTAAGGGCTGAAAGTAGTAACTAGGCGCTACAACAAAAAAGAGCTAGGGGTGGAAATTCCTTTGTGGGAGTATCCAATAAGTCTTTTGCCGGGGGGAATGGCAAATAGTATTAAATTACAAAGGCAGGATGCTTACTTTTGTACTGGGTCTTTAATCCTTGCGCGGTGGTAACGCGCCTGGGGGGGTATACCTACTAAAGATTAGTTCTCTACACTTTTTGTAGGGAAACTATGCCCATTTCTGAAAAGGTATTATATAAGATAAATAGATTTTCCAATAAAATTGTTTAAATAAAACTGCTTGGGCATAGTTTATATATTATTTATAAATAAAAAGGTGCTGATAAATTAATTTACAGCACCTTTTTTTAAGTTCTATTTTCCGTATTTTCTCATTTTTAATTTTAAGAAGGCAAGAGCCTTCTTAGCCTCTAATTCAGTTACTTCGTTTTCACCAACTATTTCACTTTCAATTCCCTCAGGGTTTTTATTCATATCAACTATTGTATCCATATATTCATTTACAACAACAAACTGAGCCACAGTTCCAACAAAAGTAAGCCCTACAACAGGAATTCCTCTAGTTGCTACTTGTTCAACAGTATTGGCAAAGTCCACGTGTGAGTTTCCCCAACCATCACATGAAAGTATTGCTCCATCTGCTCTCATAGCCTCAGCCCAAGAGGCAGCTCTTGTTCCAACAAAATTTTTATCTTCATTATCTTGTGGAGTTCCCACAACTATAATTCCTAATAAATCTATATCTTCATCGTTACTTACTACATCAAGTAGAGGATCTCTAAAGTGATGTAGAGTAGTTTCTTTAGTAGATGGTCCTATTCCCATAATTTTACCTCCTTAGCACATACAGCGAAGAGCGCCGTCTCTATATTCATTTGGTGTTACAATCATAGGTACATTACCCATATCTATAATACTTCTTCCACCCTCCATAGCACTTGGCTCGTGAGAGAAAAGCCCCGTATCGTACATAGCACCTTGACCTGCTACTTGTTTTATAATAACTACTTTTTTCTTACCTGGTCTTACTTTGTCATAAAATTCATGACGCTCAGTAAATTTGTGACCATTTAATTTTTTTAACTTAGCTCTAAACTCATTACAGAATTTGTCGCAAGCTCTATGAGCAGCAGTAGGTCCTGGTCTTACTTGTCCTTGACCTTCATCTAAAGTTACATCAAATGAAATTATATAGTCGTTGTCTCCAGGAGTACCTGGTCTATTTAAGAATAATTGTTCTTTTAAATTCCCTTCAGAAGAACCAAACTCAGCAGTTTGTATTCCATTTACGTCTACACCAGTAAGCATTACATAAACACCAGTTAAAGTATGAGTTATTCCTTCTCCAATTTTACCTAAAACTTTAGTTGAAATTGGAATAATGTCCATCATTGTGTTTGTAAATCTATCATGTTCTCCTGGTTTTATTATTTGAATGTTTATGTCTTTTATTAAAGGTTCTGATTCTATTAGATCTTTTAACATATCTTTGCAAACAATAAGTTTCCCATCTAGAAAAACGTTATTTTCTTCACCGAATTCTACTTCATTTATGTGGTATGACTTAATCACAAGGCGACGTAGGTTGATTTCTTCACTCATGATTTCTCCTCCTTTTATATTGAAAAATTCTATTAATAAAGCGTATTTATAAAATTGTTAATTCCAATATAATTATAGTGTGTAAACTTTTGACCTATCAACCATTTTATTTATCATATTTCGTCATATTATTTATTTATGTATAAAAAACATTATAAACTGACAAAATAATAACAAACAAAATTTACCAAAAACCTACGTTTATAAGATTTTTCAATGTAAAAAAAAAATTATATTGTAAAAACAGACTTTAGTCTAGTATTGAGTTCTTGAATTTGTGAATTTTTATTGTTATAATGTTTATAGGTTTAAGAAATCTTATAAATTTTGTCTATATTTGAAAATATTTTATAATATTTATCGATAAATGATGTTATAATAATTTAGGAAGCGTAGATGGGAGTAGATAGGTAACTGGTGTGCCTCCTGGTCTTCAAAACCAGTGTGGGGTGTTAGTAGCATCCTAGGTGGGTTCGATTCCCACATTCTCCCGCCAGTAAAATATTTTTTTTGAAAAAATGAAAAGGTTTTCAGTGTGATTTTTTTAACATATAAAAAAAAAACTATACGAATGGATATTTAAAAATAAGGAAATTTAATATTTTTTTATTTTTTAATGATAAAAGCAAATGAATTTCACATAGATGCTTTATATTATTAGGGGGTGAACTTAATGGGATTACAAAAAATATTACTTAGACAACATGTTGGAGCTCCTTGTGAGGCGGTAGTTAAAGTTGGAGATAAAGTAAAAAAAGGTACTCTAATAGCTAAGCCTACAGGGTTAGGTGCTAACATATTCTCTAGTGTATATGGAAATATTTCAGAAATAACTGAAGATGCCATAATAATAGAAAAAGATGAAGAACAACTAGAAGAGTTTATTAAGTTAGAAGGAGATGATAAACTTCAACTTATAAAAGATGCTGGTGTAGTAGGAATGGGTGGTGCAGGATTCCCAACAGCTATAAAACTTGGAACAAAAGTAAAATATATCCTAGTTAATGCTGCTGAATGTGAACCACTACTTCACCATAACGTAGACCAAATGGTAGACAATACAGACATGACTGTAAGAGGTCTTAAATATGTTATGGAAATTTGCCAAGCAGAAAAAGGAATATTCGCACTTAAGGCTAAAAACCAAAAAGCTGTTGATGCTTTAGTTGAAGGTACTAAGGGTGACGATTCTTTAGATATACACTTACTTCCAGATATTTACCCAATGGGTGAAGAAAGAGCTGTTGTAAGAGAAGTTTTAGGAATATTACTTCAACCAACTGATTTACCATCAGTAGCAGATGCTGTAGTTATAAACGTTGAAACTCTTCAAAGAGTTGCTGAAGCAATAGAGCTTAAAAAGCCATGTTTCTCTAAAAACGTTACAGTTGTTGGTAAATTAAAGGGTGGTACTGAACCTCACGTATTCATGGATGTTCCAGTAGGTACTTCTGTTAAAGAATTAATAGAAAGAGCTGGCGGTATAGATGGTGAATATGGAGAAGTAATCATGGGTGGACCATTTACTGG
This sequence comes from Terrisporobacter hibernicus, assembly GCF_020809405.1. Taxonomy (NCBI): domain Bacteria; kingdom Bacillati; phylum Bacillota; class Clostridia; order Peptostreptococcales; family Peptostreptococcaceae; genus Terrisporobacter; species Terrisporobacter hibernicus. The sequence goes on along the minus strand of NZ_CP081136.1, from coordinate 37 downwards.
TAAAGCTTGTGAATTAGAGGCTCCAATAACTAAAACT